>JACQYS010000028.1 GCA_016208105.1 Desulfovibrio sp. | reverse complement strand
GGCCAAGCCGGGTTCCATCACCCCGCACAAGAAGTACAAGGCCGAAGTGTACGTCCTGACCAAGGAAGAGGGCGGCCGCCACACCCCGTTCTTCTCCGGGTACCGTCCCCAGTTCTACTTCCGCACCACTGACGTGACCGGCGTGGTCACGCTGAACGAGGGAGTGGAGATGGTCATGCCTGGCGACAACGCCACCTTCAACGTCGAGCTCATCGCCCCGATCGCCATGGAGATCGGCTTGCGCTTCGCCATCCGCGAAGGCGGCCGCACCGTGGGCGCGGGCGTCGTGACCGAGATCACGGAGTAACACCATGCGCCTTAACATCATCTTGCAGTGCACCGAGTGCAAGCGCAAGAATTACGCGACCGAGAAGAACAAGAAAAATACGACCGGTCGTCTCGAGATCAAGAAGTATTGTCCCTGGGACAAGAAACACACTGTGCATCGCGAGGCGAAATAGGCCGTAACGCAGGGCAGTAGCTCCAACGGCAGAGCATCGGACTCCAAATCCGAGGGTTGTGGGTTCGAATCCCTCCTGCCCTGCCATATTTTGGTAGGCACACATGGCCACGAAGAAGGTAAAATCCGGCGATACGGCGGAACTTGAAGGTTCCGCCACGTCGGTCAAGGGCAAGTTCGAGGAATTCAAAGAATTCATCGAGTTGTCCAAGGTTGAAATCAAGAAGGTCACCTGGCCTACACGCAGGGAAACCATGGTCACTTCTGCGGCCGTGATGGTCCTGGTGGTGGTTATGACCATCTTCCTGGGCATCGTGGACCTGGGACTTTCAAAATTGATCGAGTTCGTCCTGTCATGACCGAAAATACGAACGACATCCCTGCTGACGGCCAGTCCAAGGCTCGCTGGTTCATCGTCCACACCTATTCCGGTTTCGAGAATAGGGTGGAGCTGACCATCCGCGAGATGATGCGCACCGGGCAGGACGAAGGTGCGATCGAAGAGGTTGTGGTACCTACCGAGAAGGTGATTGAACTGGTCAAGGGCGAAAAAAGGACCTCTACCAGGAAGTTCTATCCCGGATACGTCATGCTCAAGATGGTCATGAACGACAAGTCATGGCATCTTGTTCAGGAGATTCCCCGGGTTACAGGGTTTGTGGGCGGAAAGAACCGTCCGACCCCGATGAGAGATTCAGAAGCCGAGCGCGTGCTCGCCATGATGGAGAGCCGACAGGAGCAGCCGCGTCCCAAGTTCCATTTCGACCGCGGGGACGAGGTACGGGTCATCGATGGCCCGTTCGGCGGGTTCAACGCCCTGGTCGAGGACGTGAACTACGACAAGGGCAAGCTCAAGGTCTCTGTGTCCATCTTCGGCCGTCAGACCCCCGTCGAGCTCGATTTCGTTCAGGTGACAAAAAACTAGGCGAACCCCGAAAGGGTTCGATGACCGATCAAAGGACGACACTACCATGGCTAAGAAGGAAGTCGCCAAAATTAAGCTGCAGCTCCCCGCCGGCAAGGCTAACCCCTCGCCCCCGGTGGGCCCGGCTCTGGGCCAGCACGGCGTAAACATCATGGAGTTCTGCAAGGCCTACAACGCCAAGACGCAGGACCAGATCGGCACGACCATCCCTGTGGTCATCACCGTGTACGCCGACCGCTCCTTCAGCTTCATCACCAAGACCCCCCCTGCCTCGGTGCTGCTTGTCAAGGCCGCCAAGGTCGAGAAGGGCTCCGGAGAGCCCAACAAGAACAAGGTGGGCAAGGTGACCAAGGCCCAGATCGAAGAGATCGCCAAGCTCAAGATGCCGGATATGAACGCAAAGGACCTTGACGCCGCCATGAAAACCATCATGGGAACGGCCCGCAGCATGGGTCTGGACGTTGTGAGCTAGAAGGAAATATCGTCATGCCCAAGCACGGAAAGAAATATCGCAGCGCTGTTGAAGGAATCGACCAGACCGTGAAGTTCGATCTGGCCGACGCCGTGAAAATGGCCATCCAGGCCGGTCCCGCTAAGTTCGACGAGACTGTCGACGTGGCCATGTGCCTTGGCGTCGACCCCAAGTACTCCGACCAGATGGTGCGCGGCGCCGTCACCCTGCCTCACGGCCTGGGTAAGACCATCCGCGTGGCCGTATTCTGCAAGGGAGACAAGGCCGCCGAAGCCAAGGCCGCCGGGGCCGACATCGTCGGAGCCGAGGACCTGGTCGAGCAGATTCAGGGCGGCATGCTCAACTTCGACAAGGCCGTGGCCACCCCGGACATGATGGCTCTGGTCGGCAAGATCGGCCGCGTGCTCGGCCCCCGTGGTTTGATGCCCAACGCCAAGACCGGCACCGTGACCATGAACGTCACCGACGCCGTGAAGGAACTCAAGGCCGGCCGCGTGGAGTTCAAGGTCGACAAGGCCGGCGTGCTCCATGCCCCCCTGGGCAAGAAGAGCTTCGGCCCCGAGAAGATCCTCGACAACTTCAAGGCTCTTCTGGACACCGTGATCCGCTTGAAGCCTGGTTCCGCCAAGGGAACCTACCTGAAGTCCATGGCGGTAGCCACCACCATGGGGCCTGGCTTCAAGATCGATCCGGCTGCCATCAAGAAGTTCCTGGAAGGCTAATCTCGAATCGTTTTTCCGGAAGTAAGTCAAAGAAAGCGGGTGAGGTTCGCCTCTTAATTTCCCGCCGAGACAGGTCGCTTTGGCTTGCTTCCACCCTATAACCCTGAAGGAGGGCAGACCTTGCAAACTCGCGAACAGAAAGCCGAGATCATTGAGAAGATCAAGGATCGGGCCGGACGTGCGAGCATTGCCGTGGTCACCGATTTCAAGGGCTTGACGGTGGAAGAAGTGACTGTCCTGAGAGCCAAGCTCCGTGAACACGGGGTTGACTATCAGGTGGTCAAGAACACCCTGGCCCGAATCGCGTTGACTGACGGCCCGCATGACACGATCAAGGAACGGTTCAAGGAGCAGTGTGCCGTCGCTTTCGGGTATGATGACCCGGTCGCGGCTGCCAAGGTCCTGATCGACTACGCCAAGACAAACAAGAAGTTCGTCCTCCGCTTTGCCAGCCTCCAGGGCAAGCTGATCGACGAGCCCGGCCTCAAGGCCCTTTCCGCGCTGCCCAGCAAGCCTCAGCTGCTGGCCCAGTTGCTCGGGACCATGAACGCCGTGCCCACCAACCTCGTGTCCGTCCTGGCCAACGTCCCTCGTGGAATGCTCAACGTCCTGACGGCCCTGAAAGATCAAAAAGAAGCCGCTTAAGCCAAAGCGTATTGAAGGAGAAGACCAAATGTCTGACATCACCAAAGAACAAGTTGTTGATTTCATCGCCAATATGACCGTGCTTGAGCTCTCCGAGTTCATCAAGGAACTGGAAGAGAAGTTCGGCGTGTCCGCCGCCGCCCCCATGGCCGCCATGCCCATGATGGCCATGCCCGGCGCTGGCGATGCCGCTGCCGAGGTTGAGGAGAAGACCGAGTTCGACGTCGTCCTCACCGGCTCCGGCGCCAACAAGATCAACGTCATCAAAGTGGTGCGCGCCCTCACCGGGCTTGGCCTCAAGGAAGCGAAGGACAAGGTTGACGCCCTGCCCTCCGCCATCAAGGAGGCCGTTTCCAAGGCTGACGCCGAAGATGCGAAAAAGCAGCTTGAGGAAGCCGGAGCCACTTGCGAAATTAAATAAATTGTTGCAAGGTTTTTTCACTCCGCCAAAAGAGCGCACCCCCCACAAGGGGGGAGTGCGCTCTTTTGTGCTTTCTTATGTTATCCCGTAAATCTCTAATGATTTCAACGGGTTGAAATATAGGGCAGTGCGGCACAGGCCAGCCCGGTGCAAGCCCAGGCATCTAACGTGAAGGCCGCCTTCTACTTGGCGGATCAACACCACTTCTCTTCGAGGGAAAAATGGCCCAGCTGATCAAGAGTTTCGGCAAGGTCGACGATTCAGTCACCATCCCCCATCTTCTCAACCTGCAGGTCGATTCCTATGAATTGTTCCTGCAGCGCGACGTTCCCCCCGCTTCCCGCGCCGACGCTGGACTCGAGGGCGTGTTTCGTTCGGTCTTCCCAATCGAGGACTTCAACAAGACGGCCAGTCTCGAGTACGTCAACTATGAGATCGGTGAACCAAAATACGACGTGCCCGAGTGTATCTCCAAGGGACTGACCTTCGAGGCGCCGCTGCGCATCAAGGTCCGCCTCGTCGTCTACGACGTGGACGAGGAGACTGAGAACCGCACCATTCGCGACATCAAGGAGCAGGTGATCTATTTCGGCACCGTGCCTCTGATGACCGAAAAGGGCACCTTTATCATCAACGGCACCGAGCGGGTTATCGTCAACCAGCTCCAGCGCTCACCCGGCATCATCTTCGAGCATGATTCCGGCAAGACCCATACTTCGCGCAAGGTGCTGTATTCCTGCCGCGTCATACCCATGCGCGGTTCCTGGCTCGATTTCGATTTCGACCACAAGGACATCCTCTACGTCCGCATCGACCGCCGCAGGAAGATGCCGGCCACCATCCTGCTCAAGGCCATGGGGATGTCCAAGACCGATATCCTGACCTATTTCTACGACGTCGAGACCTACTTCCTCGATGGCTCCAAGGTCTTCCGCGAGGTCAAACCCCAGTTCTACCGCAAGGAAAAGGCCTGGGGCGACGTTTCCGGGCCGGACGGCAAGCTCATCGTCGGTGTGGAAAAGCCCATCACCAAGCGCGCGTGGCGGCTCATGCTCGAGGCAGGCATCGACAAGATCGAAGTGGACCCCGCTTCCATGGAAGGTCTCTTCATCACCCAGGAGTATGTCGACAGCCAGACCGGAGAGGTCATCGCCGAACCTGGCGACGAACTCACCGCGGCCCTCATCGAGCGTCTGCGTGAGCAGGGCGTCACATCCATTCCCACCTTGTTCACCATGGGCATGGACGTTTCCAGTTCGCTTCGCGACACCCTGATGCTGGACAAGACTCTCGACCAGACCGCCGCTCAGGTGGAGATTTACCGCCGCCTGCGCCCCAGCTCTCCCCCGACCCCGGAGATCGCGGCCAACTTCTTCGAGAACCTGTTCCGTAACTCCGACTACTACGACCTCTCCCCGGTGGGCCGCTACAAGTTGAATGCGCGCCTTCGCGTGAGCGAGCCCCTGGACTTCAGGACCCTCTCCAACGAGGACATCCTGAAGGCGGTGAAGCATCTGCTTTACTTGAAGGACTCCCACGGTCCCGCCGACGACATCGACCACTTGGGCAACCGCCGCGTGCGGCCCGTGGGCGAGCTGGTGGAAAACCAGTACCGCATCGGCCTGGTCCGCATGGAGCGCGCCATCAAGGAGCGCATGAGCCTGCAGGAAGTGGCCACGCTCATGCCCCACGACCTCATTAACCCCAAGCCGGTGGCCGCGGTCCTCAAGGAGTTCTTCGGAACCTCCCAGCTCTCGCAGTTCATGGACCAGACCAACCCGCTCTCCGAGGTCACCCACAAGCGCCGCCTGTCGGCACTTGGTCCCGGCGGTCTGACCCGCGAGCGTGCCGGCTTCGAGGTGCGCGACGTGCACACCTCTCACTACGGCCGCATCTGCCCCATCGAGACGCCTGAAGGCCCGAACATCGGCCTCATCGTGTCCTTGACCACCTACGCCAAGGTGAACGACTTCGGCTTCATCGAGACCCCCTACCGGGTGGTCAAGGAAAGCCACGTCACCGACGAAGTGGTCTACATGGACGCCTCCAGGGAAATCGACGAGGTTGTGGCTGCCGCCAGCACCCCGCTGGACGCCAACAACAACTTCATGACTCCCTTCGTGTCCGGGCGCATCCGCGGCGACCAGCTGTCCGTGCCTGTCGAGCAGGTCACGCTCATGGACGTGTCCTCGGGCCAGATCGTGTCCGTTTCCGCGGCGCTCATCCCCTTCCTGGAGCACGACGACGCCAACCGCGCGCTCATGGGCTCCAACATGCAGCGCCAGGCCGTGCCGCTCATCCGTTGCGACCAGCCCCTGGTCGGTACGGGCATGGAAGGCGCAGTGGCCCAGGACTCCGGATCGTGCCTTTTGGCCGAGGAGAAGGGCGTTGTGCACTATGCCGATGCCGAGCGCGTCATCGTTCGCTACGACAACGGCGTCTCGCCCGAGACCGGCGGGGTCAAGGCCTACGAACTCCTGAAGTACCACAAGTCCAACCAGAACACCTGTTTCGGCCAGCAGCCCCGCGTGCTGGTGAACCAGAAGGTGAAGAAGGGCGACGTGCTGGCCGACGGCCCGGGCATCCGGGACGGCGAGCTGGCCCTGGGCAAGAACCTGCTCGTGGCCTTCATGCCCTGGTGCGGCTACAACTTCGAGGACTCCATCCTCATCTCCGAGCGCGTGGTGAAGGAAGACGTCTTCACCTCCATGCACATCGAGGAGTTCGAGGTGGTGGCCCGCGACACCAAGCTCGGACCAGAAGAGATCACCCGGGACATCCCCAACGTCGGCGAGGAGATGCTCAAGAACCTCGACGAGTGCGGCATCATCCGCATCGGCGCCAAGGTGAAGCCCGAAGACATCCTGGTGGGCAAGATCACTCCCAAGGGCGAAACCCAGCTCACCCCCGAGGAAAAGCTCCTGCGCGCCATCTTCGGCGACAAGGCCCGCGACGTGAAGAATACCTCGCTCAAGGTGCCGCCCGGCATCGAGGGCACGGTCATCGACGTGCGGGTGTTCAACCGCCGTTCCGGCGACAGGGATGAGCGCACCAAGCAGATCGAGGACGCCGAACTCCATAAGATCGACGTTAAGGAAACCCAGCATATCTCCGGCATCACGGGCCAGACCCGTGCCAAGATATGGGAGTTCACCCAGGGCAAGTCCATCGGGCAGACTCTTCTGGGCAAGAAGAAGGGCGAGGTGCTGGTTGAAGCCAACCATCCCATCAAGGCCGAGATCTTCGACACCCTGCCCGTGAAGAAGTTGGCCAATCTGTTCGTGTCCAAGGACATAAACGACAAGATTGCAGACATCCTGGAGAGCTACGAGCGCCAGGTGCAGTTCGTGAAGGGTGTGTACGAGTCCAAGCGTGCCAAGGCTGTGGAAGGCGACGACCTTCCCCCGGGCGTCATCAAGATGGTCAAGGTGTACGTTGCTGTGAAGCGTAAGCTTCAGGTGGGCGACAAGATGGCCGGCCGCCACGGCAACAAGGGCGTCGTCAGCTGCATTCTGCCCGCTGAGGACATGCCCTTCTTCGAAGACGGCACCCCCATGGACATCGTCTTGAACCCCCTGGGCGTGCCTTCGCGCATGAACATAGGCCAGATCATGGAGACCCACCTTGGGTGGGCAGCCAAGGAGCTCGGCACGTCCCTGTGCGCCATGGTTGATCAGGGCCTGCATTTGAAGGAGCTGCGCGACCAGGTGAAGAAAACCTTCGAGTCCCCGCTCACCGACAAGCTGGTGGACGAGATGGACGACGACGAGTTCGTCACCGAGGTCAAGAAGCTGCGCCAGGGCATTGTGTGCAAGACCCCGGTCTTCGACGGCGCTTCAGAAGAGGAAATCTGGGGCTGGCTGAAGAAAGCCGGCCTGCCCGAGGACGGCAAGGCCGTTCTGTATGACGGCCGCACCGGCGAGCGCTTCCAGCGCACCGTCACCGTGGGCATCATGTACATGTTGAAACTCCACCACCTGGTGGATGAAAAGATACACGCCCGTTCCACGGGCCCATACTCGCTGGTGACGCAGCAGCCCCTGGGCGGCAAGGCCCAGTTCGGCGGCCAGCGTCTGGGTGAGATGGAAGTCTGGGCCCTTGAGGCCTATGGCGCCTCGTACCTTCTGCAGGAATTCCTCACCGTCAAGTCCGACGATGTGGGCGGCCGCGTGAAGATGTACGAGAAGATCGTGAAAGGCGACAACTTCCTGGAAGCGGGTTTGCCCGAATCCTTCAACGTTCTGGTCAAGGAGCTCATGAGCCTGGGCCTGGACGTGGATCTCTTGCAGGAAGAGAAAAAGGTTAAAGCCACCACCCGGCGCTAACCGTTTCGATATTGACTAGACGGGACGACCCACAACCTGAGCGAGGGTAACAATGTCCTTGGACGACCTGTTCAGCTTGAGAGGCACGGCGGCCACGCAGCTTTCCAGCCGCACGCTGAAGGCCATCAAGATATCCATAGCTTCGCCCGAGAAGATCCGTGAATGGAGCTTCGGCGAGGTCAAGAAGCCTGAAACCATAAACTACCGGACCTTCAAGCCGGAGCGCGACGGCCTTTTTTGCGCCAAGATCTTCGGCCCCGTGAAGGACTACGAGTGCAACTGCGGCAAATACAAGCGCATGAAGCACCGCGGCATCGTGTGCGAGAAGTGCGGCGTGGAGGTCATCGCCTCCAAGGTCCGCCGCGAGCGCATGGGCCATATCGAGCTGGCCGCCCCTGTGGCCCACATCTGGTTCCTGAAGACCCTGCCCTCCAAGATCGGCACCCTGCTGGACATGACCATGGTGGATCTGGAGAAGGTTCTCTACTTCGACTCCTATGTGGTCATCGACCCCAAGGAGACGAACCTGACCAGGCTGCAGGTGATAAGCGAAGACCAGTACCTGCAGATCATCGACCATTACGGCGAAGACGCCGTGACCGTCGGCATGGGCGCCGAGTCCGTCCGCGCCTTCCTTGAGGAGCTCAACCTGCCCAAGCTGAGGGCTGAGCTGCGCGAGGAATCGCTGACCACCAGGTCCCAGACCAAGAAGAAGAAGATCATCAAGCGCCTGAAGATCGTCGAGGCGTTCCTGGAGAGCGGCAACAAGCCTGAGTGGATGGTGATGGAAGTGGTTCCGGTCATCCCGCCCGAGCTTCGCCCCCTGGTCCCCCTGGACGGCGGCCGTTTCGCTACTTCGGACTTGAACGACCTGTACCGCAGGGTGATCAACCGCAACAACCGCCTGAAGCGGCTTCTTGAGCTGGGCGCCCCGGACATCATCATCCGCAACGAAAAGCGCATGCTCCAGGAGGCCGTTGACGCCCTGTTCGACAACGGCCGTCGCGGCCGGGCCATCACCGGCACCAACGGCCGCCCCTTGAAGTCCCTTTCGGACATGATCAAGGGCAAGCAGGGCCGCTTCCGCCAGAACCTTTTGGGCAAGCGCGTGGACTACTCGGGCCGTTCCGTCATCGTGGTCGGACCCCGGCTCAAGCTCCACCAGTGCGGCCTGCCAAAAAAGATGGCTTTGGAGCTCTTCAAGCCCTTCATCTACGCCAAGCTGGAGGAGAGGGGACTGGCCACCACCATCAAGACCGCCAAGAAGATGGTGGAACGCGAAGAACTGGTGGTCTGGGATATACTGGAAGATGTGGTGCGCGAGTACCCCATCATGCTCAACCGCGCTCCCACGCTGCACCGCCTGGGCATCCAGTCCTTCGAGCCCCAGTTGGTTGAAGGCAAGGCCATCCAGCTGCATCCGCTGGTGTGCGCCGCCTACAACGCGGACTTCGACGGCGACCAGATGGCCGTGCACGTTCCGCTCTCCGTGGAAGCCCAGATCGAATGCCGCGTGCTCATGATGAGCACCAACAACATTCTCTCCCCGGCCAACGGCAACCCCATCATCGTGCCCTCCCAGGACATCGTGCTCGGGCTGTACTATTTGACCGTGGAAAGGAGCTTCCAGAAGGGCGAAGGCAAAATCTTCGCCAACCCCATGGAGTGCATCACCGCCCACCACGCCGGAGTCGTGCATCTGCATGCCCGGGTGAAGGTGCGCATGGACGGCAAGCTGGTGGACACCAGCCCCGGCCGCATCATGGTGGGCGAGCTTCTTCCCGAGGGCGCTCCCTACGAACTGGTGAACTGCGTGCTCAACAAGAAGTCCATCGGGCGTCTGGTGAGCGAGGTCTACCGCCTCTCCGGCACCAAGGCCACGGTCCTTCTGTGCGACCATCTGAAGGACCTGGGCTTCGAATACGCCACCCGCGCCGGTGTCTCCATCGGCGTGAAGGACCTGACCATACCGACCACCAAGGCCTCCATCCTCGCCAAGTCCACGGCCGAGGTCGAGGAGATCGAGGTGCAGTACGCCGAGGGTATCATCACCCGTACGGAAAAGTACAACAAGGTCGTGGACGTGTGGACCAAGGCCACCAACGACGTTGCCTCGGAGATGATGCGCGAGATCTCCACCGACTATCTGGTCGACGAGAAGACAGGCAAGAAGGAACGCAACACCTCCTTCAACGCCATCTTCATGATGACCCACTCCGGTTCGCGCGGTAACCCGGACCAGATGCGCCAGCTCTCCGGCATGCGCGGCCTCATGGCCAAGCCGTCCGGCGAAATCATCGAGACGCCCATCACCTCGAACTTCCGTGAAGGCCTCTCGGTGGCGCAGTACTTCAACTCCACCCACGGCGCACGTAAGGGCTTGGCGGATACGGCCTTGAAGACGGCCAACTCCGGTTACCTTACCCGCCGCCTGGTCGACGTGGTCCAGGACGTGATCATCACCGAGATCGACTGCGGCACGGTGGACGGCCTCGAAATCAAGCACTTCGAGAAGTCCGGCGAGATCAAGCAGCGCCTGGCCGAACGGGCCCTGGGCCGCACGAACATGTTCGACGTGTTCGACCCGGACACCTACGAGGTGCTCATCCCGGCCAACACCATCATCGACGAGAGCTGGGCTCTGAAGATCGAGGAATTGGGGCTGCCCAACCTGATCATCCGCTCCACGCTCACCTGCCAGTCCGGGCACGGCGTCTGCGCCATGTGCTACGGCCGCGACCTGGCCCGGGGTCACCTGGTCAACGTGGGCGAGACCGTGGGTATCATCGCGGCCCAGTCCATCGGCGAGCCTGGAACCCAGCTCACCATGCGCACCTTCCACATCGGCGGAACGGCTGCCCGTGAAATCGAGAAGTCCTCTATTCCGGCCCAGCACGTCGGCCGGGTTGTGCTGCACCGCATCAAGCTGGTGAAGAACCAGGAGGGCGTCTCCATCGTGCTCGGCAAGTCCGGGCAGGTGTCCATCGTGGACGAGCAGGGCCGCGAGCGCGAGAAATACTCCCTGCCTTCGGGCGCCCGCTTGGCCGTGACCGATGGCCAGCTGGTCAAGAAGGATCAGATCCTGGCCGAATGGGACCCCTTCAACGAACCCTTCGTCACCGACGTCGAGGGTGTCGTGAAGTTCACGGACATCCTTGAAGGAAAGACCTATCAGGAAAAGGTGGACGACACGACCAAGCGCGCCACCCAGACCATCATCGAATACCGTACCACCCCGTACCGCCCCACCATCACCGTGGTGGGTGAGGACGGCAAAGCAAAGATCCGCCCCGGCACCAACAGCGCGGCCATCTTCCAGCTGCCTGTGGGCGCCATCATCATGATCCGCGACGGCGAGGAAGTGAAGGCCGGCGACATACTGGCCCGTAAGCCCCGCGAATCCTCCAAGACCAAGGACATCGTGGGCGGTCTTCCCCGCGTGGCCGAGCTCTTCGAGGTGCGCAAGCCCAAGGACCTGGCCGTGGTTTCCGAAATCGACGGCATTGTGTCGTTTGGTCCCGAGACCAAGGGCAAGCGCAAGGTCATCGTCACTCCGGAGACGGGCGACGCCAAGGAATACCTGGTGCCGCGCGGCAAGCACATCACCTCCCAGGAAGGCGACTTCGTGGAGGCGGGCGAATCCCTCACCGAGGGCAACCCGGAGTTGCACGACATCCTGAAGATCAAGGGCGAGAAGGTCCTGGCCCGCTACCTCGTGGAGGAAATCCAGGACGTGTACCGCTTCCAGGGCGTTAACATCAACGACAAGCACATAGAGATAATCGTCCGCCAGATGCTCAAGAAGGTGGCCATCACCGATTCGGGCGACACCAACTTCCTCATCGGAGAGCAGGCGGACAAGGCCAAGTTCATGGAAGAGAACGCCAGGGTGATCCGCGAGGGCCTAAAGCCCGCCGTGGCAGAACCCCTGGTTCTGGGCATCACCCAGGCCAGCCTCACCACGGACTCCTTCATCTCCGCGGCCTCCTTCCAGGAGACCACCAAGGTGCTCACCGAAGCCTCCCTCATGGGTAAGGAAGACCACCTGCGCGGACTCAAGGAGAACGTCATTGTGGGGCGCCTCATCCCGGCCGGCACCGGATACCGCCGCTACATGGAGGCGGACATCGACGTGCCCGACCAGCCCGAGCGTCCCGACAAGTTCCTCGAGGACATCGAGGACAACCCGGTGTACATGGACCAGTAAGGGCCATGACGAATACAAAGGAGGCCTTCGGGCCTCCTTTTTGTTTGCCCACAGCCAGACGGTAGAGGAAAGGACAGATATGGACTCGACGGAGAGAATGGCCCTCACGGCAAGGCTGACCTCCCACCTGGCCGCCATGGGTGGCGCCAGGGTCTGGCGCCCGGTGTTTGGTCCTGACGGGACCTTGCTTGCCAAGGGATCAGGGCCTTCGCCCGAAGCCCTGGCTGACTATGCCTCTGGAGTGGACTTTTCGAATAAGACCGTGGTGGACCTGGGGTGCAACCTGGGGTTGTATTCCTTCATGGCCGCACGGCGCGGAGCGGTCCGCGTGCTTGGGCTGGACAGCGATCCTGGCGCTGTTGAGGGTGCAAGGATGCTGGCCGCGCTTCACTGTTTGGACAACACGAGCTTTGAGGTGGCGGATTTTCTGCGCGAGTCTCCAGCCAGGCAGGCGGACATGGTCCTGGTCATCGATTTCATAGGTCGGGGTGTTATCGCCAAGGGACGCCTGGACGCTGTTCTTGATTCGGCCAAGCGGTATGCCCGCAAGGAGGTGGTCGTCACCCTGCGCCCGGAATATCCCTTGCGGGAGCTGCCGGCCTTGAGTCGTAATCTTTTAAAACACTACGAAGGTCATATACAGGACGGCACGTTCCTGTTGGCCAACTACGCAAAGGAATGTTTCGGCTCTGAATGGGATTGCCGGACCCTCCATCAGGGCAGGGTAGAGGGTTTTACACTGAAGGCGGCATTTTTGTTTACTCGCTCCGGGGAGTAGGTGCTTTCAGGAAAATTCGGAAAATTTTAGTCAGAAATCTGCCTGGATGGAGAAAGAGGAACCCCCTCTCGTCAAGGATTTTTATAAAAACATCTTGCCAAGTGTCGTGCGCCTTGCTATTTAGACGCGCTTTCAGCGAGTCGCACGGCATTCGCAACCAGCGGCCGAACGGGAGGGCAGGTCTCTCCGCGCGGTCCAGTGTTGTCGTTCTCTTCCCGGAACTTGCTTTACAAGACCGGGTTTTTTGTCTACTTCGTGCGCCCTTGCCAATTTAAACGTGAATGGAGCGAAGCATGCCCACGATTAACCAGCTCATACGCAAAGAGCGGGCCAAACAGACCAAGCGCAAGAAGACCCCGGCTCTGCAAGCCTGCCCGCAGCGCCGCGGCGTGTGCACCCGTGTGTACACCACTACCCCCAAGAAGCCGAACTCGGCCTTGCGTAAGGTTGCCCGCGTGCGCCTGACCAACGGCATCGAGGTTACCAGCTATATCCCCGGCGAAGGTCACAACCTGCAGGAACACTCCGTGGTCATGATCCGCGGCGGCCGCGTCAAGGACCTTCCCGGCGTGCGCTACCACATCGTTCGTGGCACACTGGACACTGCTGGCGTAGCGGATCGTCGTCAGAGCCGCTCCAAGTACGGCGCCAAGCGCCCCAAATAGGTTTTTTAGTAAGAGGTTAGACCCATGCCCCGCAAAGGTCCCATCCCCAAGCGCTCGATCCTGCCGGATCCGGTGTTCAGCAGCGTGCTGGTGAAGAAGTTCATCAATCGCCTTATGCTCGACGGCAAGAAGTCCACTGCAGAAGGCGTGTTCTACAAGGCCGTGGATGTGCTGGCCGAGAAGTCTCAGGAAGAGGCCCTGAAGGCCTTTGAAAGAGCCATCGCCAATGTGAAGCCGCACATGGAAGTGAAGCCCCGCCGCGTGGGCGGCGCCACTTACCAGGTGCCCATGGAAGTGCGCCCCGAGCGTCAGACCACCCTGGCTATCCGCTGGCTCATCAACAACGCGCGCTCTCGCGGCGAGAAGGGCATGATTGCCAAGCTCTCCGGCGAGCTGCTTGATGCGTTCAACAATCGCGGCGGCGCGGTGAAAAAGCGTGAAGACACCCACCGCATGGCCGACGCCAACAAGGCCTTCGCCCATTACCGGTGGTAGGAGAGAGGAAGTCAGACGTGTCTAAGCCAGTTCCCATCGAGCGCCAGCGCAATATCGGCATCATGGCCCATATTGACGCCGGCAAGACCACTACCACCGAGCGCATTCTTTTCTATACCGGCGTCTCGCATAAGATCGGCGAAGTTCATGACGGCCAGGCCACCATGGACTGGATGGTTCAGGAGCAGGAGCGCGGCATCACCATTACCTCCGCCGCCACCACCTGCTACTGGCGTGATCACCGCATCAACATTATCGACACCCCCGGCCACGTCGACTTCACCATTGAGGTGGAACGCTCCCTGCGCGTGCTTGACGGCGCCGTGGCCGTGTTCGATGCCGTTGCCGGCGTCGAGCCCCAGACCGAAACCGTTTGGCGCCAGGCCGAGCGCTACCGGGTCCCGCGCATGTGCTTCGTCAACAAGATGGACCGCGTGGGTGCCGACTTCTTCCGCTGTGTGGACATGGTTCGTGGCCGCCTTGGCGCCAAAGCCGTGCCTTTGCAGATTCCCATCGGAGCCGAAGATGAGTTCAAGGGCGTGGTCGACCTGATCACGGGCAAGGCTTTCATCTTCGACGACCTTTCCAAGGGCAAGGAATATAACGAGGTCGACGTTCCCGCCGAACTTAAGGACATCTACGACACTCTGCGCCTTGAGATGCTCGAGGCCATTGCTGAAGAAGACGAAGCCCTTATGGAGAAGTACCTGGCTGGCGAGGAACTCTCTCCTGATGAACTGCGCGCGGGTATCCGCAAGGCGGTCATCAACCTGTCCTTCGTTCCTGTGCTGTGCGGCTCGGCCTTCAAGAACAAGGGCGTGCAGCCCCTGCTTGACGCTGTGGTCGATTTTCTGCCTTCTCCCCAGGACGTGCCTGCCATCGTGGGCATGAATCCCGACAATGAAGACGAGCAGATCGAGTGCCCCTGCGACGCTACCAAGCCTCTGGCCGCGCTGGCCTTCAAGCTCATGAGCGACCCGTTCATCGGCCACCTCACCTTCCTGCGCCTGTATTCCGGCAAGATCGAGTCCGGCATGACGGTTTTGAACGCCGCCACTGGCAAGAAGGAACGCATCGGGCGCCTGCTCAAGATGCACGCCAACAAGCGTGAGGACATCAAGGAAGCGCTGGCTGGCGACATCGTTGCCGCTGTGGGCCTGAAGCTCACCTCCACCGGCGAGACCTTGTGCGAGGAGAAGCGCCCTGTTGTGCTCGAATCGCTCAACATCCCCGAGCCGGTCATCGAGGTGGCCATCGAGCCCAAAACCAAGGCCGACCGCGACGTCTTGTCCCAGGCTCTGGTCAAGCTTGCCAAGGAAGACCCTTCGTTCCGCGTCAAGACCGATGAGGAGACCAACCAGACCCTCATCGCCGGCATGGGCGAGCTGCACCTGGAAATCATCGTCGACCGCCTCATGCGCGAGTTCAACGTGAACGCCAACGTCGGCGCTCCCCAGGTTGCCTACCGCGAGACCATCACCAAGCCCGTCAAGCACGAAAACCGCTACGTCAAGCAGACCGGCGGCCGCGGCCAGTACGCGCATGTGGTCATCGAGGTCGCTCCCAAGGACGACGGCGGATACGAGTTCGTCAACTCCATCGTGGGTGGCGTTATTCCCAAGGAATACATCCCCGCGGTAGACAAGGGCATCCAGAATGCTCTGAAAACCGGCGTGCTGGCCGGCTTCCCCGTGGTGGACGTGAAGGTCGACCTGACCTTCGGCTCCTACCACGAGGTCGACTCCTCCGAGCAGGCCTTCTACATCTGCGGTTCCCAGGCTTTCAAGGAAGCGTGCCGCAAAGCCTCTCCGGTGCTGCTCGAACCCATCATGGACGTCGAAGTCGTCACCCCCGAGGAATACTTGGGCGACGTCATGGGCGACTTGAACGGTCGTCGTGGCCGCGTGTCCAACTTGGAGGCCAGGGCCGGTTCCCAGGTCATCAAGTGCCACGTGCCCTTGTCCAATATGTTTGGCTACGCCACGGACCTGCGCTCGCGCACCCAGGGCCGCGCCACCTTTACCATGCAGTTTGACCATTACGAGCAGGTTCCCGCGAGCCTGGCCGAAGAAATCATTAAGAAGAAATAGAGGGACGCCATGGGTAAGGCCAAATTCGAGCGCAATAAGCCGCACGTCAACATCGGCACCATCGGTCACATCGACCACGGCAAGACCACGCTGACTGCCGCCATCACCAAGCTGTCGCACATGCGCGGTTTCGGCGAGTACGTGGCAT